>NZ_JAVJRX010000035.1:0-35889 GCF_040219735.1 Coleofasciculus sp. G1-WW12-02
GTGGGTCACACGGGAACTCTCCAGGAATACTGGATAAACGCTTCAGGACAGTTAGCCCTCTGGTGTATTGATGAGAGTCAATACTTTAAGGCTTCTGGATGAATGAAGAATCCCCCGTGTTTTCAACCGGGGGAGTGTCAATTGCAGCTAGCGTCGTTTAGCTTGTTGCTCAGCTTCTCCAGGGTTAAGCTGTCGTGCCTTTAAATTGGGTATTAGTCGCGAGCTTGCTGGCTCGCACTACAAGGATGAGAGCCATTATTGATATTAAGGTTTAAATGCCGAACAGCTTATCACTTTTGCCCACCCCCAGCCTCAAATCCATGGATTGAGGATAGTAAAAAATATGAGCAGGATTCCCTTTTGCCACAAAATTTGATTTATTGAATAAAAACGTCTAGGTGTAAGCGAGTGAATCACATTCCCCCTATTGATCTGGCACGACAGTATCAGCGCATTGAAAAACAAGTCAGTGCAGCTATTCAGGAGATACTCACCTCCGGACGTTACGTTGGTGGGCTTCCGGTTCAAGGCTTTGAAGAACAATTTGCGGCGTACATGAATACCAGCGAATGCGTCGCCTGTAACTCTGGCACAGACGCCTTGTATCTGGCACTGCGAGCATTACAGATTGGAGCAGGGGATGAGGTGATTACTACACCCTTCACGTTTATCGCTACGGCGGAAGTGATTACCCGGGTGGGGGCGACACCCATTTTTGTGGACATTGATCCCCACACCTTTAATATTGACGTTGATCAGATTGCGGCGGCGATTACCCCGAAAACCAAAGCGATTCTGCCCGTTCATTTGTTTGGACAGCCTGTGGATATGACGGGGATTATGGACATCGCCCAGGCGCAGGGTTTGGCGGTAATTGAAGACTGCGCCCAAGCAACGGGGGCGGAATGGGCGGGACAAAAGGTGGGTAGCATTGGACATATTGGCTGTTTTAGTTTCTTTCCCACCAAGAATTTAGGGGCTTGTGGGGATGGAGGTGCCGTTATTACCAATGATCCAACCCTAGCGGCTACGATAAGAATGCTGCGAGAACATGGGATGCGCGATCGCTACCACCATGAAGCCACAGGGATTAATAGCCGTTTAGACGCCCTACAAGCGACCATTTTGCAAATCAAATTACAGTATCTTGATCAGTGGAATCAGGTTCGTTCTCAGATTGCTGATCAGTATCACCAGTTATTAAAACCTGTTCCGGGAATCGTTTTACCTCAAGAAACTCCAGGAAGCTATGCTGTCTGGAATCAGTACACGATTCGCTTAACCAAAGACAGCCGCAGCAGTGAATATAGAGATCAAGTCCGCCAAAACCTGCAACAGGTGGGCATTATTTCAATGGTTTATTACCCCCTACCGTTGCACTTGCAGTCGGTTTATCAGAGCTTAGGGTATCAAATGGGTGATTTTCCGGTTGTTGAGCAAGTGTGTCACCAGGTTTTGTCTCTACCTATATTTCCAGAATTGTCCTTTGAGGAACAGCAACAGGTTGTCTATGGTTTAAAAGATTGTTTGAGTAGTGTAGTTTAATAAAATTAGCTTGGGTGAGTGAAGGCATCCCAATGCCAAATTAAAATTATGGCGTGGGACTTATCGCTCCCCCAAACTCCCTCTAAAGTTAATTTTGTGCGAGTTGTTCTCGTCTACCTCACCCATGTCGGTGGATTGTTGACCATCTGTTTGTTTATTCACAGATGGATACCTACTCTCAGGGAACCCCTCTGGGCGACTCTATTCTTGGCGCTGATGGTGGCAGAATGGAATCTTAGCACAGGGCAAACTGTAGAGCAAAATCCCCAATCCCCTATTGTCAAACAAATTGGGTATCGCAGTTGCTGGCATCTGGGTTTTGTGCTAGCCGGACTCAGTTATGTCTTGCTAGCCGATGAGATTTTTACTGACCTATTTTTTGTTCCCGCTTCCACGCCACCGTGGGGACTCTTATGGCTGTTAACCCCTTTAAGCTTAACCGACATTGCCAGCCGAAGTACGCGATCGCGAACAGGAGGCAAAGAGGCTAATTCTTTCTCCAGAGCGTCACTCAGGGATTCCCTGATTAGTCCTTGGTCATCGGTAGAAAACACTGACTTAGGTTCAGATTCTACTAACAATCAGGGGCTAAACTCAAGGCAAATTCAACTATTTTGGTGGAGTGGGATCGGCTTATTTCTCGTCCAAGGGTTAACCCTATTCCAAGGGGACATCAGACTCATCGGCTTAGGTGTCGCCACGTTTGTGATGTTCATCAATAGCTGTTATTTAAAGCAAGCCTTAGCCGCCGCGATCACGATTGGATTTGCCCTGAGTTTTGGTGTGGCACGTCTTTCCCAAGGAATTCCGGGATTGTCCTCCCTCTCCCCAGCCGATTGGTATTGGGTTGGCGCGATCGCAATTTTCGGATTATGGCTGCTACGTGCTGGCTTAACGCCCCAGGCTAGCACGCTAGCTCAATTGTACGCTCAAGCCTGCGATCGCTGGGCAATTGCTCTATCTACGACGGAACTCGGACTGCTGACGCTCTCGATCGCCAATATGTATTTAGAATTCATTCCATCCAGTTGGCAGTACCTGAGTGCATCAATGCTCATTGGCGGTGCTATTTTTTATCGGTATTGGCAATCTTTTGCCAAATTTAGTATTTACGGCATTAGCTGGGCAATAGAATTGACCATAGCCAACGCTATTGTACTCCTTAAGGGTTCATCCTTAATCCTCGGCGCCGCGAACATTATTCTGGCAGTTATGACACTAGTCTTCAATCGTTGGTGGCATACCCGTTTAGGCGGGGCGTCTGAGAGGTGGGGAGAAAATTGGCGGGATGTACTGGACTCTTTACCCTTAGTTTATGCCCTCGTTGGCATTAATTTGCGCTTTTCTTATTTCACTCCCTATACCGGGTTGCTCACCCTAGGTGCAGCTTTAACGGGCATCATCGTAGGGCGTCGCCGTCTTCCAAGAAAAGGCATCACCTATCTTTTCCTGGTAGGTATTTCCCTTGCCTGGTACGAACTGGTCATTTATACCTTGATTGGTATTAGTTTACACTTTTTTTATTTCACCCCCTATACCGGGTTGATTACCCTAGGTGCGGCTTTAATTGGTATCAGTGTAACCTATCACCGTCCTCAAGCCAAAGGGATCATCTATCTTTCCTTGGCAGGTATTTCCCTGGGTTGGTATGAACTGGTGATTTATCAAATACTGCAAGCCGATGGGGTAAATCCTGGGGATAGCTTTATTATTTTAGCGGCGATCGCGGCTGTAATCTGCTGTATTTATCGTTCACTCGCCTGGGTTTTGCGTTGGCAAAGCCTGTTCCGAAGGAACGCATCGCGCGATCGGGCTACACTTTTCCATATCAGCGTCACCCAAATCGAAATGACTGCCCACATTCACTGGGCAATGGGTAGTATCTTGATGGTTCTAGCGGCTGGGATGTCTGTGGGAACCCCACCTAACCTAATGGGATTCCTGGGGCTTGTCATCAGTTTGATACTGGCTAGTTATGCGTTTTTCCAAGGAAATTTACGAGTTCAACAACGCCAGTTTTCTTCATTTTCCAGACGCGCCATGGTACGTCTTTACAGGGCTTACTCACCTTATCACTTCTGGATATACGCCGGATTAACTGAGGTCGTCGCCATTGGGATCTATGGGCGTTTGATCTGGACATTGAGCCTACTCGATCCCTGGAGATCTATCATTGCAAGTTTATTCGCGATCGCGGTTTATCAAACTCCCTGGTGGCGGTGGGGATGGAATGGAAAGCCTTGGCAACAATATGCCACGATTTTGCCTCTTGTGAGCGTTTTGCTCAATCCCCAAACCCTCTCTTCTATTAATTTACTGGTTCTTGCCTGTTTTTATGCCTGGATCACCAACCGCCAATCTAATTTACGTTGGACATACGTAAGTTTATTTTTCATCGATTGGGCAATCTGGCGCGTTTTGCAAAGCCAACAGGTTACTGAACCCTTAGCGTATGCTGCCGTAATTGGTTATTTTTTCCTCTACGTCGCCCAAGTTGATCCAGAATTAAGATTACCGCAAAAACGGAACCTGCGTCACTACCTCCGCTTACTGGGTAGCGGCATCATCTGTTTGGTAGCGTTAGGGTTTTATCAAAACATTGGACTTATTCCTGGAATCATTAGTCTCGTGGCTATTTTCGCTGGATTAGGATTGCAAATCCGGGCATTTTTAATAGTGGGAACAGTCACATTTATCTTCACAGTCTTTTACCAGCTAGTTGGGTTAAGTTTGTCCTATCCGCTCTCTAACTGGATTATTGGCATAATTGCTGGCATTATTTTTATCAGCATCGCCGCCAATGTTGCCAAGGGACGTGAGCCAATTCTTGACCGGGTTCTAGACTGGATCGATCAATGGCAAGAATGGGAGTAGTCTAAGCTGACGCAATCCCCTGTGAGATCAGAAGCCCACGACATAGCGTAAGCTTGGCGCTGGGTAGTTCACCTATCGCATTAAATGCATAACAGCTTATAATTCCTCAGTACCTCTCCAGATGTCTCTGTCGTGATTGCAATTTATCCAGGCAGCTTCGATCCGATCACTCTAGGACACCTCGATATCATTGAGCGTAGCTGTAAGCTCTTTGAAACCGTCATTGTTGCCGTACTCCGCAACCCGAGTAAATCGCCATTGTTTACAATACAAGAGCGAGTGCAACAGATTCGCGGCTGTACCCAACATCTATCGAATGTGGAAATCGATAGCTTCACCGGTTTAACGGTGGACTATGCCAAACTCAAGAATGCTCAAGTCTTACTGCGGGGACTACGGGTGCTATCAGACTTTGAGAAAGAACTCCAGATGGCGCATACTAATCAAACCCTCTGGGATGAAATAGAGACCGTTTTTCTCGCCACGTCTAACGAGTACAGTTTTTTAAGTAGTAGCGTAGTGAAAGAGATTGCCAAATTTGGCGGATCTGTTGACCATCTTGTTCCCCCGCAGGTTGCCCTAGATATTTGCCGATGTTACGCCCAGAGTCATCCCGCCTTGAACCCGATAAACTCCCAGAACCCAACCCCCCAGAGAAACGCCTTTCCTCTGGAACCCCCGATTTAGATATCCAGCGAGAACTCACTAAGCTAGAGGATATGCTGTTTGATAGCCCGCACATCCCGTTGACCAAGTACACTTTGATTGATGAAGAGGCGTTTTTGACTCAATTGGATGTGGTGCGGGCAAGTCTACCGGAGGCGTTTGAGGCAGCGAAAAAGATTATCCACCAAGGGGAAGATATTCTCCTGCAAACAGAAGACTATGCCCAAGAAATCCTAGAAGCCGCTGAACGACAGGCTCAACAAATTCTGGATGACATGGGGATTGTGCAACAGGCAGAACTCGAAGCCAAGCAAATCCGGCAACGGGTTCAGCAAGAGTGTGAAACGCTGCAACAACAAACTCGCACTGAAATTGAACAGATGCGCCGACAAGCCCAGCAGGAATTGGCACAACTGCGCCAACTCGCACTCGAAGAATGCGAAGATATTCAAAACGGTGCGGATGACTATGCTGATTCTGTACTTAATAGTATTGAGCAACAGCTTGCTGATATGCTGAGGGTGATTCGCAATGGACGTCAACAACTTTACCAGAACGTACAACCCAAACAACCGCAGGAAAAAGATGGGATTGGCGGATCTGAGTCTCGTTCATCCTCAACATCACCGAAAAAGAAGTAATGTCTTCAAATGAGCGTTTATGGTGGATCAGAGGCGATATCGGATCAACCTCTAGATAGGTCGATGGAAATCAACTGGACTATCCTGAAAAAGGACAAATGACAAATGAAGATCCTCACTATTTACTGGAATTTTGCCGACCTACCAAACTATTGATAGTTTAAGTTTTTAGCCGATATAACGGGAGTTGAGCCAGTTATGAGTTACGATTTTGATCTGTTTGTTATTGGTGGCGGTTCCGGCGGAATTGCCACAGCACGACGAGCAGCCCAGTATGGGGCAAAGGTAGGAGTAGCCGAATTCAGTCGTTTGGGAGGAACCTGTGTAAATCGCGGCTGTATTCCCAAAAAACTGATGGTTTATGCCTCTCATTTTCCGGAGGTGTTTGAAGAGGCACAAGGGTATGGCTGGAGTGCTGTACAAAGTACCCTTGACTGGCATAAAATGATCGAGGCGGTGCAAAAGGAACTAGAACGCCTCAATGGGGTTTACTTGCGGATGTTGGATAATTCCCAAGTGCAACTGTTTCGGGGTTATGCCAAGTTTGTTGACCCTCATACATTAGAGATTTTTGAGACTCAAAACGATAGTACCGCGTCGCAAAAAGTGAGTGCGGATAAAATTTTGATTGCTGTGGGTGGACAGCCGGTTAAACCCAATATCCCCGGTATAGAACATGCCATTATCTCCGATGATATGTTCCTACTTAAGGAGCAACCGAAGCGAGTGGTGATTCTCGGCGGTGGCTACATCGGTGTGGAATTTGCCTGTATTATGCATGGCTTGGGTTCTGAAGTGACCCAGATTATCCGCAAAGAGAAGATTTTGCGGGGGTTTGATGATGATATTCGGACTCAAATCCAAGAGGGAATGCAGGAACACGGTATCCGGATTTTAGAGGGTAGCGTACCGACAGCGATTGAAAAGACAGGAGATGGACTGAAGGTTACAGTTTGCGGTAAGCATGAGGAAACCGTAATTGGGGATATCTTTCTCGCCGCCACGGGACGCCAGCCGAATCTCCAGAATCTAGGACTGGAGAAGGCTGGAGTCGATGTAGCTCAAGATGCGATCGCGGTGGATGAGTATAGCCGGACTTCTGTCCCCCATATTTATGCCGTTGGGGATTGCACGGATCGGATTAATTTGACGCCAGTTGCGATTAACGAAGGGCGTGCTTTTGCCGATACGGAGTTTGGCGGCAAATCCCGGATTATGAGTTATGAAAATGTCCCCTCTGCCGTATTTAGTACCCCAGAAGCTGCAACGGTGGGGTTAACCGAAGCCCAAGCTAGGGAAAAGTATAGGGATGGGGTTAAAGTCTATAGCGCCCGTTTCCGCCCCTTGTACCATACTCTGACCGGTCGAGAGGAACGGGTCATAGTGAAGTTAGTGGTTGACGAAAGCACCGATAAAGTGCTAGGAGCGCACATGGTTGGAGCATCAGCGGCTGAGATTATTCAGGGCGTTGCGATCGCGCTGAAAATGGGAGCGACAAAAGCCGATTTTGATGCTACGGTTGGCATTCATCCCTCGACCTCTGAGGAGTTTGTTACCTTGCGTTGACGTGAACGATGAATGATGAACCATAAATCATGAACCATTGGCGTCTGATTACTACCATTTTCCTGATGCTACTTTCACCCGTGGCTACAGTTAACCTCAACGCTGTAGCCACAGCAGTGACTCATCTTCTCAAAGATGGGGATACAGTACGCCAACTGCTGGAAACTAATACCTGTATGGGGTGTGATTTACGAGAAGTTAATCTGGAAGGGGCTAAACTCAAAGGAGCCAACCTGGGAGGTGCTAATCTCCGGTTGGCTCAATTAAGCGGGATTGAACTCAGCCGTGCTGATTTGGTCAATGCTATTCTCAGGAATGCCGACTTGATGAACGCTTCTCTGGTGGATACCAACCTCAGTAATGCGGACTTGAGAGATACAAACCTGATCGCTAGTTTTCTCACCCGCGCCAATTTGAGCAACGCTCGATTAGAGAATGCCAATCTAACCAATGCTTATCTCAAAGGTGCGAACTTAAAGGGCGCAAATTTACAGGGGGCTAACCTAGAGGGGGCTGACTGGCGAGATGGGATTTTATGCCAGACAACCCTAGCAGATGGTACGGTATCAAATCGAGATTGTTGAATGGCGCGTGAGTAGAGACGCTTCTTGCATCGCGTCTCTACAGTTCTCCCCCATCTTCTCTATTTCGGGCTTGCTGCACAACTCCCAAACCCTTAGCTATCAAGGCTTTGAGTGGCATTGATATTTACTCTTGTTCAAGAAAAAAGGGTTAAACCCTTTTTTACCCTTGCACCGCTATCAGGGAAAATGTGCTATGGCTCCCCCAGCTCCCTATTGCTCCCTATTGCTCCCTATTGCTCCCTATTGCCTAAAACAATTCGGGACGTGCCTCCAAGGACGGATTGTTATCCGTCATGGCGCAATTTGGAGCGGCTACTGTGCCATCAGGAAGCCTTGTTCGACACAACTGCGCTCCCTGCAAATTGACACCTGTTGCTCCCCGCAGATCCGTTTCAATGAGTTTTGCTCCCGTCAAATTAGCGCCACTTAAATTAGCTTCACTGAGATTTGCCCCATTGAAATTGACATTGGTTAAGTCCGCTAATGTCAAATTGGCTCGAACAAGATTGGTATTGCTTAAATCAGCATTTGTCATTCTCGCCGAGGAAAAATTTCCTAAACTTAGAGTTGATCCACTCAAGTTTGCCCCATAGAGGATAACATAAGAGGCAAACGCACCCTCCAAACTAGCATCAACGATTTGAGCGCCACTCAAATTAGTATCGTACAACCGAGCGCCTCTAAAATTGGCATTGACTAAAATAGCACGAGTCAAGTTAGTATAATCTAGCTTGGCATCGCTCAGATTTGCCCCAGTGAGATTGGCGGGAACTTCTGTAACAATTGCCCGACTCACCGAGGTTTTAGGACTTAAGTTGGCAGCACTGAGATCAACACCGCCTAAATTGGCTCCTCTGAGGTCAGCCGATCTCAAATCACAACCGACTAAACTGGGTCGATTTTGCCTGGGCAAAACATAGGCTCGTTCGAGACGCCTGTCGTATTCAGTTATTTCACTCAAATTGGCACCGGGAGCTTGTCTGGCTCGCTGACATTGTTGTTGAAAGTCCTGCTTAAAGTTTTCTCGAAACTGGGCGTTAGCCGGTAGTGCTGCACCACCTAAACCGAGGACTAGGTAAAATCCTAGGAGTTTGATGATTGACCGAAACAGGGGATGTTTATTCACGACTCTTGAGTCACTATTAACATTTAACTCTAGTTTGAATGATAATTCACTGTTGTAGAGACGTTGCATGCAACGTCTCTATTGCATGCAACGTCTCTACTTAACCAGGGCGGGTTTTACTGTCAAATGATAGATGATATTGGGTCTTTGTTCTTTTAGAGTAGAAATGACAACCACCACAATGTATAAAAATTAACTGAAATATGGCAGCACAGTGGAAAAACCGTTCATTTACAGACCAAATCAGTGACGCGATCGCAACCACCACTCAAGTCGCCACGTTTGCCACTCAGTTGGCGACCAAAGCTACGCAATCGGCGGCTGACACCATTACCAGCACAACTACGGCGGTAGGAAAAGCTGTTCGCCCTGCGGCTGTGCGATTCGTCGAACCGGGAACGGAAACAGTCGGCAAAATCGTGGCACCCATTGCAGAACATCCGCTGACTAAATATGCAGCCAAAGTTCCAGGGATTAACTTGCTCGTTGCTGCACTGGGTCAAGTGGATTTAGAACAAGCTCAAAAAGACGTAGACAAGCTGCGACAGGATTACCCCTTTGACACATCCGAACAGCTTGCTCATCGGCTGATGGTGGATACCGCGATCAAAGGAGGTAGGCTGGGATTAATCACCAACTTTATGCCACCTTTAGCCCTTGCCTTGTTTGGGATTGAGCTAGCAGCGGTGACAGCCCTCCAAGCACAGATGGTTTATCGCATTGCGGCGGCTTATGGCTTTTCGCTCAAAGAACCAACGCGACGTGGTGAAGTTCTAGCGATTTTTGGGTTATCTGTAGGAGGTTCCGGAGTTCTCAAAGGTGGGTTGAGTTTTGTGGAAATTCTGCCGGTCATTGGTGCAGCCGTGGGAGCTTCTAGTAACGCGGCGCTCATTTATTCCCTCGGATTCATTGCTAGCCAGTTTTATGACGAAAAAAGAAACTCCTTGACTCAATCGTCGGTTCATTAACCGATGAAAAAAGTTCCCCCCGCTTCCAGATGCTTCTTGCATCATGTCTGGAACATTGCTCCCCCGCCACACTTAGTAGAAGTTAGCGGCGGGAGTTATAAAATTTAGCTTCAGTGACTTTTTCGATACGTGATGTCAGGGTCACTCAGGTTTTGTTCAATGGGTTCGTAGTAACGGCAAGACTGGCAAGGACCATCTGGATTGACAGCACAACGCACCAGTTCAGAATTCGCATTATATTGACAACTCCCATCGCCAAGCACCCAGCGCCCATCGACCAAACTTTTCTCCGTTGGGCGGGGCGCCGATTGGACGTAAAGGGCAATTTTGTGCAAACGATAGCGCCCAGATTTTAGGAGATAGCGATGGCGACGCTCCAGGACAGCGTAGGTTTGACCGTTATAGTCCAGATAATTACCGGGTTGGGGAGTCCAATTTAGTCGGATATTACCCAGACTCTGACGCGATTGCGTCAGGATTAGCTCTGCAGGAAGAGAATCTGGCTCCATAGTAATAGGTGTGATAATGACTACACTTGGATGGTATCGCAATCAACGCGATCGCAAATCCCACTTCCGTTATTTATTATTCGTCATTCGTCCCCTCGGCTCCTTGGCTCCTCCCTGCTTCTAGACGTTCCACGCCTTACGTCTCTACATCCTTTGCTCCCCTAGCCGTATTGGGGTGTGGGGTCTGACCCATATCCCTCAAATCCTGAGGATGATTCATACTTGGATGAAAGTGTTGAGTCAATCCAACGGTCGATATGCAAATTCCAGTGAGACTTCTACCCGGTGCCCTATCCGATTTATTCGCTCAAACTACCAGTTCTGGTAAAATTACACTCGCTGACCGATACGGAATAATGGCGGCATTGCTAGAAGAGTCGCTGACTGATGAAGAGAGGGACTCCCTAGAACGGTTACTTCGTGCATTTCGCCGAGGACGGATGCAGGTGGTAGATGAGATTTCTTCACTGGGATAAATAGTCATGATTTAGTTATCGCATCCTCAAAGCCTCAATGAGTAGACGCTTCTGCTAGTATAAGATGCGATGCTAATTGACTTTCGTAATACCAATACCGTCTGGGCTTCTATACTGGTGGAAACGTTAACGCGGTTGGGATTAACCACAGCCGTCTTATGTCCCGGTTCACGTTCCACTCCGCTTACCGTTGCTTTTGCACAACACAGCCAAGTTGAGGCAATTCCCATTCTCGATGAACGCTCGGCTGCCTTTTTTGCCTTGGGACTTGCCCGAAAATCGGGGTTACCGGTGGCGTTGGTTTGTACTTCCGGGACAGCCGGAGCGAATTTCTACCCGGCTATTATCGAAGCACGGGAAAGCCGCGTTCCTCTATTGATTTTAACCGCAGACCGTCCGCCAGAACTGCGAGATTGCCATTCTGGGCAAACCATTGACCAAGTGAAACTCTATGGCAATTATCCCAACTGGCAAACCGAATTAGCCGTACCGTCTGTGGAAATCTCGATGCTGAGATATCTGCGACAAACTGTGATTCATGCCTGGGAGCGATCGCGCTTTCCGGTTCCTGGTATAGTTCATTTAAATTGCCCTTTCCGTGATCCTCTGGCACCCATTCGTGATCCAGCCGTCACTCCTTTAAAATCCCAATTCCAGGCTGACGATTTCTTTGCCGCTATTACTCCTGCGCCTCTACACCCCTGTCCCCCTGCACCTGTGCACCCCATTCCCTACTCAGACTGGCAAGAGTGCGATCGCGGTTTAATTATTGCAGGTCTAGCGCAACCCCAAAACCCCAAAGCCTATTGTCATGCAATTTCCCAACTTTCGCAAGCCCTAAACTTTCCCCTATTAGCGGAAGGGCTTTCACCGCTAAGAAACTACGCTCACCTCAATCCTTATCTCATTTCCACCTACGACTTAATTCTGCGGAATCGCCAACTCGCTCAACAACTTACACCCACTATCGTCATTCAAATTGGTGAACTGCCCACAAGTAAAGAACTGCGGACTTGGTTAGATCATTGTCAACCCCAACGCTGGATCATTGATCCGAGTCATCATAACTTAGATGCCCTGCATGGGAAAACCACTCATCTGCGGATTCCTATCGAAGAAATTGGGCAATGGATAACAACGAATAAGAAAAAACATCAAGCTGTAGGGGTGGGTTTAACGGATAACGTTGTTGGAAAAACCGATAACGGAACTAAACCCGCCCCGATAGAGGAACAGGGGAAAACTGGATCACAACAAAACCCATATTACCTGAAAAAATGGTGTGACGCCCAAACCCAAGTCAGGGCAGCCGTTGATCATAAAATGGCAGAAATGCCTCAACTATTTGAAGGAAAAGCCTCCTGGTTACTCTCTCAATATTTACCAGCAGGGACACCATTATTTATTGCCAATAGTATGCCCGTGAGGGATGTAGAATTTTTTTGGTCTCCAGGAAATACAGAGATTCAACCGTGGTTTAATCGTGGTGCTAATGGAATTGATGGAACTTTATCGACAGCGTTAGGGATTGCTCACCGGAATCAAAGTGCGGTGATGCTAACGGGAGACTTAGCCTTATTACATGATACCAATGGCTTTTTACTCAACAAGAAATTTATCGGTCATCTAACCATTATCTTAATCAATAATAACGGGGGTGGTATTTTTGAAATGTTACCTATTTCTCAATTTTACCCATCCCTTGAAGAATTCTTTGCCACACCCCAAAGCATCAATTTTGCTCAATTATGTCTGACCTATGGTGTAGAACATCAGCTAATTCAGTCTTGGCAGCAATTGCAGCAGTTACTGAATCCATTACCCAATCAAGGGATTCGAGTCTTAGAGTTGCCCACGAATCGCAAAGCTGACGCCATTTGGCGGCAAAAGTATCTAGGGCAATTTGCGATAAATCCGCCAACTTGACGCTTAATTCCTGTTCGTAGTCAGGGATGCGAGCCCTTAAAAGTCACCCGCCAACCAATACTGCTCGGTTAAGGAAGGTTGTCCATCAAAGGGATCTGGGGTTGTAGAGACGTTCCGGTGGAACGTCTGGAAGCTGGGGGAGAGAAGACAGGCTTATCCGAGCAGTATTGACCCGCCAACAGTCTTCTAGGGGAGGGGTCATACCAAATCCGGGTTAGCCACCCCCTTTATAATCTAGTCCGCGCAGGCGGACTTTGTTTGTGTAGCAGCGATTTCAATCGCCTCCTCTTGCATGGGGTTTCTTCTAATTAATCATCTGAACCTCAACCATCCTACCGTGGGATTCCAGAGAAAGCCGGAATTGTATTCCCTCTTTTAATTCAATCGCCTGTCCGGCTTGTCCCGGTTGAGGACTCGGTGCAACTTGGTTACCAGTAGGAGACGTAAGAGAGGTTAAATTTTGGTTAATCAGGAGCCATTTTCCTTCAAAAAATACACAATAAGCCTGAGGCGTTTTGTCAGCTTCTTCACCCGGAAAAATATTATCAAAAGCGTGCCATTTAAATAAAGTAAGATTATGATAAACCACAAGTTGACCATCGAATGTCCACTGACCGGGACGACGTTCTGAACGCAGCCGCAAAATCGGTAAAGTTCCCTTGGGTTTTGAGCCACAAAATGGACAGTTTAAATGAGCGGGGTCATGTAAAATAGACCAATGACTCGGACAATACTTGTTTTTACAAGGGAAAAGCAGATCCCAGGTTTTGATTAGCCCACGTTCCCATTCAATCGCAGCGGGGCGCTCATGGGGAAAGTGTAAGCCTTGAATAAAGGCTCTCTGAAACAAATCGCTTAAATAAGGTCCCAAGGCGGTGGATGATAGCTGCAAATCGTGAGGTCGATTAGAAGCATCCGTGGGATGTTCAATGAACAACGCCTTTGAACCCATCTCCAGACGTTCCTGTTCCTCCGCAGAAGCCGCCGGATAGGTCTTCGGACCTTCTAGGGGATGCCGACCGAGTAAATACTGGTAAAGTAAGACAGCAAGGGCGTGTTGGTCAGTACGAGCAGAGGGATGTTGCCGTTTGCCATCGTCTAAGGGTAAATGAAGAGTAGATAATACTTCTGGGGCGATATATCCCCTTGTCCCCAAAACATCGGGCGGAAATAAACCAGGAACCACCAATGAGTCAATATCAATGACAACACATTGTCCCGATATCGGATCAATTAACACATTTTTGTTCGACAAATCAGAATGAGCTAATCCAGCTTGGTGTAAACGTCTCACCGCCCGGGCTAGGCGAATACAGGTTTGAAAATAATTAATCCAAGCACCGCGTTCTGCTTCTGGCAACATTTGCCGCAGTTTGGGGCGAACAAACCAAGTGCTTTCTTTTTCCTTACCTGCCAAGTTTCCTGTAGCAAAGAAATAGTTGTTGGGATAAGTTGGGGCGATGAACCCTAACTGAGGCTGAACCACAATACCCGTGGGCCAACAAAATAGCTGTTTAAAATAATCGCCATTTTGAGCAATGGTTGGATTATAACCATCTAAAATCTTCTCTAACCGAGCCATCCGATTGGGATCTGAACCAGCATTTTGGTCTTTATAAAAGCAAATAACCGAGGATTTATCAGCCGTAAAATAGACTTGCTTCATCACCCCTTCACCAATGGGTTCAGGGATGTATTCTACAGTACTGCCGTCGGTGAGGGTTGCTGTCGCCATAATATCATGTCCGATTAAATACTTACCTTCAGGATTTTCCCACACCCCACAGCCTACACCCTTAGATATCTTCCCGGTAGAGAACAACCAATGTGCGATCATCAAATGAGCCGCGAATCGAGTAGGAATCTAGCCAAATTTTTAACCGTTCTTCTGGTTTAAAATTGTCTGCATTACACATTGGTTCTCCCAGAATTCCCGCCGCTAATAAAGCCGGAGACGCGACAACGTCTGCCACCGATTTACCTAATGCTTTGGCATAGTTAGCGATGGAACGAATCACGACTCGTTTAGGTTCCGGCAATTGATTGGGCAAAATTCGCTCGACTTTATCCTGAAACCTAGATTTGACTTCGTTGACACCCTCCAGACTGCCTAATACTGTCATTTTTAGCTGGTTAGCAATCTCTTGCTCATTAGGTTTAGAGACTTTAATCACCTGATTGAACAGTAAATCACCATACAGCTCCAACATCCTCGGCTGATTGGGGAAGTAGTCATCAGCGACTCCATCCGTCATCACCATTAACGCTTTGAGATGTCCTGGAAATACAAAAGTCTTTTGCAGCAAATTTTTTTGCTCGGTTTTGTTAGCAGAGGTTAAAAACTCGGTTTGACCGCCGTAATCTCCGCTATCTGGCTTGCCTAATAATTTCAGAGTTCCTTCTTGAGATATCGCGGCTAACATGCCATCGCCAATCTGACAGGTTAGCACCAGACTATAGTGAGTTCCAGCAACTTTAATGGTGGTATGTACTGCCAGCAGCAGTGTGGCAGAAAGGTCTTTAGGTTCGACATCTTTGTGTTCTAGGGCTTTGTAGTAACGGGTCAACTCGCGGCATTCATCTGCTTTTTTGATCACCGCGTTGTAAGCCGTCTGCATGGCTTCATGTAAAGAGGTTTGGACGATTTCTATATCGGCTCCCGTAAACGCCCAATTGGTTGTCTTGCGCTCAAGATCAGCCGCTAATGCTTGGGTTGTATCTCGCTCTTTTATTTCATGGTTTTTTAGGGATTTTTTGAGGTTTTCGACAGCGGCTTTACAGGAAACTCTCGCCCCAAGCCGAGAGAATTTTTTCGACCCAGCACCATCGGATACAGCAATAATTGTCCAGCTACTACTGGTATTAAACTCAAACCAATCATCACAATTCGTTCCTTGGTGCTTGTGCATTTTTCCTCGCACTCTCGCGCCAATGAGCTTTAGTTTTTCTGCCGATTGACTTGAGGTACAATAAAATTCATCATGTTTGTCTGGTTCGTCATCGGGTACAGGATGATACTTCCACGGAGGACTGGTTTGATTGGTTAATGACGATTGCAGTTCTCCGGAAGATAGTTCGCCTTTATCGGTTGCTGTTGTAGGATTTGAAGGTCGCACAGGCGATTCCTTGTCTTTATCTATTTGATTGTTTGGGGTTATTTGAGTAGGCTGTTGACAATTGGAGTCTACAGGAAATAGTTCTGTAGATGACCGGGATAATGCCTTAAAAATCGCGCTACGGATAGTTTGTTTTAACTGCTGATTCGCAATAATGTGCCATTTTTTTAAGGTTTCTTGATTAACTGAACGCGATTCCTCGGAAAGCCAGTTTAATACATCACTCAAGAGGGATTCGATATCCTTAATTTCCGCTTTAGCTGTATTCTGGGATAGACCTAGCTGATAATCATACACCTGCTTCCATAGATTCACAACAGAATTACGGATTTTCTGAGCTTGCTCCGGATAATTCTTTAACTGAGTAAATTCTTGCCATTTCTTTGCTAATTTAGGAGAATCTTCAGGTTCAAGCTTAAGCTTCCAGCAAATGGCTTGAATCAATTCTGCCAACTTTGGGTCTTGCTCTTGCATAGTTATTGTTAACCATCCTGCTTTTACTGTCCCCCCTCTCGTTCCCAGCTCGCTCGAAGGTAATGCTCCTTGGGAGGCTCTGCCTCCCGTAATAGAATTCAGTATAAGATGCTGTGGAGTAGTCTTAAGGAACAATGGTGATACCTTGGGGTGGAGGAGGTAGATTAATCGGCTGATTATCTGCCATCACCTGAGCGACACTTTGGGATGTTTGCTTCACCGATTGAGACACCCATTTGAAAAAGTGCTTCAGCGTATCGGGCTGGAGATTATCAAGTTTGACGACAATTTCTGTAATCTTCTTGAGCAGATATTCGTCTGCACCTGAACCGGCAGCACAGGCAATAATATTCGCGGGTCTTTTCTGTTTTAGTTCCTTTGCTGCATTTTCCCAAGTATCAGTAGGCATCCCATCTGTCATTAGAAATACTAACGGTTTCCAGTCGCCTTTTTGAGTTTCGCTCGCTTTTTGAACTTCTTTATCAAAGCATTGGGATAAAAGTCTCAGGGCGGCTCCCATAGAGGTAGCACCACTAGCCGAGAGATGGGGCGGTTGGAATGTCATCAGTTCGGTTAGAGGACACACTTGTTGAGCTGTACTTTCAAAGGTAATCACTGACAGGTAAGCCGTTTCTAAAGCATAGGGTTCACTTTTCAACTCGGCAACAAGTGCCTTAACTCCCTGGTTAACGGCTTCAATCGGATCACCCGACATAGAACCAGAGCAATCTAGGACAAGATAGACGGGTAAACGACGCGATGACATTTTTTTCTCCTGTTTAATTCGACTCAGTTTGAAATCTTCGGAAAATAAATATTAAGGGCGTTACTTAATATCAACCCTTCTAGGTGGATGAAATAACAGTTTGACGAATTCGTTGACCATACACTTCCAGTTCAAACCACTGAGAGTTGGCTGGAATGGAAACAGATACTTTAGCTGGCAATCCATCTGTATATTTTTTGACAATTTTACCCGTATCATCGTAAATAATACCTGTGGAGGCAACAATCTGATTTTCATCAACGACTTCCGCAAATATCTGTAAGAGTGCTTGCATTTCCGTCGCTATTTTATAATCCCAGATATCGACATCAGTGCCTGTATCCAGATCATCTAATTCCTCAAGTTGACGCACATCAACGCCATATCCCACACCAATCAGAACCGCTTTGACATAATTTTGTTTGCCAGCCGCAATCTTTTGGGCGAGTTGAGTGGTATATTGTTTGACCTCCTCTAAATCATCAATTCTGCCATCCGTAATGAAAATGTACATCCCTCGTTTAGCATCAACAAAGCGTTCAACAAAATGTTTAAACGCTGGCGTCAAGATTGTGGTTTCACCAAAGGTAACCTTAGTCGGTCCATTAACATTAAGAGTAGAACATTCAGATTCCGTACAATCTCCTAATATTTCAATTTCTGCTCCGTTACCACAAGCCCAATAGATCACACTCGTCCCACCATCTACATCTAAGTTTCCGGCTAAATAGGCTGTAAATTGTTGGGCGAGAGGTTGAACGGTATTCGGTGTTGTCTTAAAATACCCTTTCTGGATTGCATCTTGATACGCTTCCTTTTTAAAGGATTTAACTCGGTTCCCATCTTCAAGGCGGGATTCTACCCATTGTTTTTTCTCATAATCCGCCATGACATCGGGTGGAACTTTTCCTTCCAGCTTGCGCCCATAAGGACCTTTCATGGAAGCACTAGCATCCAAGGCTACACCGGTTTTCCAGCCTTCAGCATCCTGTCCTTGAGGCTCCATCAAAATAGTAAATACAACTTGCAATTCCTCCCCTGTATTGCTAACATTGACTTCCCCAAATTCTTTAGCCACAATATTACTGGGAAGTTGTTGACGGCGAAGGGAGTTGGGTCGGTTAGAAGGTTGACCAGATCTCGTCATTTTATTTCCTCACCAGACATGATTTAAGGTTGTGATAAAGCTTCAGAAATATCTTGAGTGACACTTCCTCCGGGAAATTCTAAGGTAAATGAATTTGATCCGGCTGGCATCGTGAATCGCAGCAATGCAGGAACGCCATCAGCATATTCCTGGCAAATTTTTCCCCCTTGATTTAAGATTCGACCTGACCCAATGACAATCATGTCTTCGGAAACCAGTTCTTTGAAAACTTGCTCTAGTTTATTCATGTCACTGGCTAACTGATGATCCCAGAGGTCAATACTTTGTCCAAAACTATCCGTAATGCCACTCCCCTCAAACATATCGTCAAGCTCATCCATTTGCCCTTCATCAACTTCATCGCCTATACCAATGAGAAACAGCTTCATAAAGGGTTTTTGTTTTTGGGAGATGGCTTGAGCATATTGAAAGCAGTACTTCTTGACATCGGCTAAGTCTTCAATAATTCCATCAGTCACGAATACACAAATAGCCGCTGGATTTTTAACGCCAAGTGCAGGTACATTTGTAAACTTGTCCACAAAAAGTCTTAACGGAGGCAATAATTTAGTTCCTCGTCCCCAGGGAAGTTTTTTCGGTCCAGCAATGGCAATGTTTTGGATAGTTTGATCATCAAATTCTCCTAATTCTTCGACTTTAGAGCCATCTGGACTGCAAGCCCAGTAAATCACATCAACCTTGCCATTTGCGGAAAAATTAGCGAGAAAACTGACCATTGTCCGCGCTACGGGTTCGATAACATTAGGTGTGCTAGCACTAGCCGCCATCGCAAAAGCACCCCCCACGATACCGCTGACTCCATACATTTTTTTCATGGAGGCAGAACCATCAAGGGCGAGTCCCATTCTCGCGCCTTCAATATCAGGGACGGTGAGAATAGTGGCAACGATGTTTAAATCACCATTCGTTTGTTTATAAACATTAACTTCACCGAATGGCTCAACTACACTTTGTAACTGCATTTGCGAATTGCTCCTGTGTTTTTAGGTTTATATTTGTTTTCAACAACTACTTTTATCTCAGTCTATGAACAGTATTTTTTGTTTTAGGTAAACCCGATAAAGATAGTCTATATGAAAAATAGCCTAAGTCTATTTTTAATTTCCTTCTAATCTTGAACTCAGCTTACTAACGCCAGTGGGGACGCCCTTTCCAAAATACGCCAACAATAACGGCAACCAAGTTTGCATAGCTTAAACTTACCAAGAAAGGAGGTAAAGGCAACAGCGATTTTAAGCCCAAAACTAGGGCTAAACAAGGAATTAATGCCCACAAGCTGCTACTGTTGATCAAAACGTGGGGATAAAACCGTTCCAGAACATAAACTGCGAGAACTCCAAACCCCACAGCCGCCATTAAGGAGATGATTATCCCTAAGGGAGGAGTATAGAGGAACTGGAGCATCTGACGGATCGCAGGGGATTGGGTGAAGCCTAAGCCAATGATAATTTCGAGGACGATCGCGATCGCAACAGTAATCCCAGAGACTTCTAACAGCGATCGCCAAGGGAGAGATCGTAAGCGATACATGGAATTTATGCAGTTTTGGGTATCCTGCTATTCTACCGCTGTTTATTTTTAACGGGTTTCCAGTTCCCTTCGGTGTCGTCTACGCTCCCGGTCAGCGCTACCATCCTGCTATAGCAATCGCCATAGCGGTTAGGACGCATCATTTGGTAGAGACGCGCTTTTGAAGCGTCTCTACAACAGTTCGTTTGTCCTAATCGATGTGTCTACTGCTATATCATCGCCCAAGCTGCTGCCAGACTAGCCCAAATGTTTCGCGATCGCTTTTGGCTAGCATTAGGAAGCGCTCAATCACTCAACGAGCAAATTACTGGAGAGTGTTAATCCAGTGGCGCACAAACATCTTTGCCAGTCCAGTGTTGGCAGAATTCCGGATTCCTCAACAATTTGATGCCGCTGCAGAGAGAGTTTGTTAAACCGGAAGATATGTATAAATATGTGCGAATTTTTGCTGAATAAGAAAGTCCTAACCTTGATGGCGACAGCTCTATCGAAAGGTGGATTTATAGCTAGAGCATCAATGTTATCTTTGGATAACATTGATTTTTAATACTATGAAGCAAAAAAACATTGTCTGAAAATACAGGCTTTAGTTGCTTAAAATAAAGGTTTAGTCATGATGAAAGGTCTCAAAGGTAAAAACGCTCTCGTAACAGGTGCAAGTTCTGGAATTGGACGCGCGATCGCTATTCGTTTGGCTCAAGAAGGTGTCAATGTAGCCATTAACTATCGCAGCAGTCCCGAAGATGCCGCAGACACCGCAGAAAAGATGGATCAAGCTTGTGGTGAAATCAAAGGCTGTGGTGTTAAAGACTTACTAGTACAGGGCGATGTCTCAAAAGAAGACGATGTTTTTCAGATGATGGACACCGTTATTAACGAGTTAGGCGGGCTCGATATTTTGATCAACAATGCAGGCATTCAAATGGAGAGTGCGGCACACGAAACAAAAATTGAGAGCTTTGATAAAGTCATTTCTGTTAATCTCCGAGGGGCTTATCTTTGCGCCCGTGAAGCCATTAAACATTTTTTAGACGGCAATAAAAAAGGTGTCATTATCAATATTTCTAGCGTTCATGAAATTATTCCCCGACCTTGCTATGTGAGTTATTCGGTTAGTAAGGGAGGAATGGGAAATTTAACAAAAACTCTGGCTTTAGAATACGCCTCCAAAGGAATTCGGGTGAATGGTATCGGACCTGGGGCAACGATTACCCCGATTAATGAAGCATGGATTAATGACCCTGAGGAAAAAGCCAACGTAGAAAGTCACATTCCGATGGGAAGAGCCGGAACTTCAGAAGAAATGGCAGCAGCGGTGGCTTTTTTGGCATCTGAGGAAGCTGACTATATCACCGGACAAACTCTATTTATTGATGGTGGGTTAACTCTTTATCACGACTTTAGCAAACCTTGGTCAGCCTGAAACTTGTGATTATAGCAGCCGTACATATATGTCATCCAAACTAGCTAGAAGAAAAAACTCTAACTCTGAACTAAGAACATCCTGGTTTGAACGCCTCATTGCTATCCTGGCTGTAGTGAATTTGCTTCTAGTCTTTTTTGACCTGAGTTATATAACCTTACGCGACTTTTATCTAGAATTTTTTCCAGGATTGGTCAAAATTTATGACCCGGTTAAGGGGATTGAACCCCATCCGGAAACGCAAAACTATCTCAGCACAGTAAACGCACTGGAAGAAGAGGTTTCGCAAGCAGGATTGCAATCGCCGCAGTCAGAAAAATTACTAAAGGAATTGCAGCAACTTAGTCATCGACTCGTTGCAGACAATCCGTTCCAAGGAGCGAATAAAAGCAATACGCTAGAAAAAATTCAACAGAAAATGCGGACTCGTGTAGGAGAGGATTATGCTAGTGATGCCTTGAGGATATTTTGGAGTTCTGCGTATCTATCTCAGGCAGGATGGCAGGAATCTATTCAATTTTTCAATACAGAAGTTCGCTCCCTGATTGAGAGAAATTACTATCGAGATATTGGCAGATTTGGCGGTTTGGTTGATTATTTTTGGTTAATTGACTTACCCTTTATCATTCTATTTACCCTAGAAATTTTAGCACGAACCTACTATAGCAGTCGTCGCAAGCTCAAATTAAACTGGCTGGAAGCGATTTTGCGGCGGTGGTATGACCTTTTCTTGGTGCTTCCCTTCTGGCGGTGGTTGCGAGTTATTCCAGTAATCATTCGTCTCTATCAAACTGAGTTATTGAATCTGGAACCTTTTCGGAAGCAACTTAATTATGACTTTGCGATAAGTTTTGCTGAGGAAATTGCTGAAATTATCGGCGTTCAGGTGATTGACCAAATGCAAGAGTCAATTCAAAAAGGTGAAGTCGCACGCTGGCTGTTTTATCCTGAGTCTCGCCGACGTTATATTGAAGTGAATGAAACAAATGAGGTCAATGCGATCGCGACTCGCCTGGTTAATCTGAGTGTCTATGAAGTTCTCCCTCAAGTCCAGCCAGACATAGAAGCTTTAGTCCATCACAGCCTGGAGAGTACCCTCAGCCAATCCGTTGTTTATCAGCAAATACAGAATGTGCCAGGGTTGAGTCACTTGCCTAATCAGTTAACAGAGGAGTTGTCTAAAAACCTTTCTCAATCCGCTTACAACAACCTAGTCAAAGCTCTTGAAGATCCAGTGGGAGTAGAATTAACCAGCCGTCTGATGGGGAAATTCAAAGACGCGCTAGAGACAGAGTTACAGAAGAAGCAAAACCGTCAGCAAATTGAATCCTTACTTATAGATATGCTAGAGGAAATCAAACTTAACTACGTTAGGAGTGTTGCCGAAGGAGGAGTTGAAAAAGCCTTGGAGGAAGTTGATAATCTACATCGGAATCTTTATCAGGCGTAAGGGATACATGGAATCTTACATGACAATAAGTTTTGAGTTTTGAATGTGTAGGGGCGGGTTTTACTAATAACGCATCGGATCAAATCCCTAACTGAACTAAACCCGCCCCGACTTGACCCTTCGCTTACGGAAACCGGAACCTGGTGTCTAAGGCTGGGTTTAGGGGCGGGTTTAATTGCATCTGGGTTAGAGAAAAAAGGATAGTAGTGAAACCCGCCCCTACAGAATGTATAACGAATGAAAAATGACAAATGACAATCACCGACTCAAGATAATAAGCTGCTGCTGTTATACCAAATCCGCCTTGATCACCCCCTTTTTCCACGGCGATTGAAATCGCTGCTACACAAACTTTCGTCCGCCTGCGCGGACTAGGTTATAACGGGGGTAGCTAACTCGGATTTGGTATTAGAGCGCATCGCACAGGGCTCCATTCGTTTTTGGCTTGCTCGTCTGGTAATTAGCGTGATTACAATAGTAATAACGTCAGTAGAGAATTAAATCATGGAAATAAAACTACGGAAAGTGGGCAACTCCATTGGCACCACTTTTCCTAAGGAAATCTTGGACAAATTTAATTTAAGGGAAGGGGATACACTAACCCTGGTGGTGATGGAGGATGGCATTAAGTTGATGGCTTATGATCCTGAGTTCGAGCAGGTGATGACGGCTTACCAGCAGGGGGCATCGCAGTACCGCAATGCAATGCGAGAGTTAGCAGATGGCTGAACCGATTTGGATTACCCCTGCGATGGTGCAGGTGATTCATGATGACCAAGTTGCAACCCATGGTGGGGTATAAGCTGTTTCAATCCCTGATAGGGATTCAGTAAGGTTTTGACATTGAGGCAATCAGCTTTTTTTTCGCCTTCTACTAGGTTTCAATCCCTGATAGGGATTCAGTAAGGTTTTGACGGGTTATTTTGAAGCGTCGGCGGGTGTTATTAATCGTTTCAATCCCTGATAGGGATTCAGTAAGGTTTTGACAGAGGAGTTAAGTAATCCGTCCAAGAAATCGGTAGTTTCAATCCCTGATAGGGATTCAGTAAGGTTTTGACTGCCAACCTCTGAAACGCTTGATATATATAGTTTTCAAGGTTCAATTCCGAGAGACTCCACTTAATATAGCATTTCAGACTTTGATAGACAATAGACACCTTTTTCCAAAACAGCCAGAATCCAGCACCAGTAAGCATTTCAAAAATTCCGAGAGAGTCGTTTTTTAAGTCATGTCCTCAAACCCAAGACTCGCGGGGGATACAGCCGGAAATTTACCTTGTTCTGAAAAAACACCTACCCCTTCTCGGATTTGAGTTGTTTTTCCAGGGGGTGAGAACTGTGTAGTCAGAGTATATACCAAAGACAGTAGTCTCGTGTTTCCATGATCTACCGATCCAGCAGCAATGTCACGGGTCCATCATTTTCAATGGAGACTTGCATCATCGCCCCAAATACCCCAGTTTCTACTCGTAACCCACTCTGGCGCAGCATTTCCACAAACTGCTGATAAAGCTTCTCCGCCTGTTCTGGATTCGCCGATCGCGAGAAAGAAGGGCGACGCCCTTTCCGACAATCCCCATACAAGGTAAACTGACTCACCACCAATAATTCGCCGCCAATCTCCTGAACCGACTTTTCCCAGCGATCGCTACCGCTATCGGTTCCGGGAAATAAACGCAAATCCAAGCATTTTCGCGCCATCCAATCTAATTCGGCTTCAGTATCGCTATCCGCAATTCCCACTAGCAAATTTAGCCCTCGATTAATTTTGCCAACGACTTCACCGTTAACTGTTACTTGAGACGATTTAACTCGCTGGATAATAACGCGCATTTAAGGTGATTGGTGATTAGGCGATTAGGGAATAGATCAGTTATTTGAACTATTTTAACTCATTGCATAGTACCTTGCATAGTACCTTCATCAATTCTTCATAAAAGCGTTGTGAGCCAAAAATTAATCAATCCTTGAATAGGCAAGCCATTCGAGCCGTTTTTATTGAATGATTTAATATAAAGATTCAGTCAAGTTTCCGATATAGACTAGACAAAATGAGGGGGGGTGACACAATTTAGTCAGAACAGTATATTACTCTAGAAAACCCGGCAATTTTAACTCATGGTTAACTCAAAAATTGTTTTTCCCTTGGTCGCTTTCGCCGTTTTAACTACCGGAATAAACGCTAACGCTGCCACCGTCACCGGGGATTTTGAAGATGTCGCTCCTTTTTCTAGTTTGCCAGTCACAACTCAAGGTATTGACTTCAGCAATAATCAATCGCCAAATATAGTCTTAAATGTTCCCGATTCTGGTGCCCAGAATACCACGGGCAATTACTTAGCCTGGTGCGGTTCTATTTGTGGAGGTGTCCAAGTGGTTACGGCAAGTTTTGGGGGTCAACTATTTGATGCCCTTTCCCTGGATGCGGCAAACTTGCAGGCAGCTGGCGTACCTCTGGGATTCGTACCGGGCATGACTCTGGAAGTCGTCGGGAATGTATTCGGGGGAGGAACTGTCAGTCAGTCTTTAACCCTAGTTGAGGATACAGTCACCACTTTCAACCTAAATGGTTTCACCAATCTAATTAGCCTAGACTTTTTTGCTCCTTCTGTTGATATAGGGGGTGAAACGTTTAACCCTGATCCTCTGATTGACAACCTCGTAATCGAGGAGACACAACCTGTACCTGAACCGTTAACGATCCTGGGTTCAGCTACAGCTTTAGGATTTGGGGGTTTACTCAAAAGGCAACAGGCGAAGAAGCAAAAGAAAGCTGATAAAACATCCTAGTTAACTCATACAAGTTACGTTTAGTCGTCCGCAATAGACACCGCTGTTGTCTATTGCGGACTGCTGATTGGTAAAATAAGTTATAAAACAGACGCATTTACGCCTTGACTAGGAATTCGGAATTCAATTGCCATAAGCTTATAATAAAATTAAGCTCAAAGCTGATATCCAACCTATGACCGTTACCCCCCTTCCACTCACCAATCTTCGCCTGATTACTACGGCTGATTACCATCGAATGGCAGAGGTCGGTATTTTAGCAGCAGATGAACAGGTTGAACTCATCGCCGGACAAATAATTCAGAAAATGCCCAAAGGTCCTGCCCATAGCGCACTTTGTAAACGCCTTGAAAAATGTTTGGAAAAGCTTCTGGGGGATCAAGTCTTAGTACGACTGCAAGATCCGATTCAACTCGATACCTACTCAGAACCAGAACCTGACATTGCTGTTGTCCATCCCAATGCTAACTTTTATGCAGACGCTCATCCTAAGCCAGAGGAGGTTTACCTGATTGTCGAAATTGCTGATACCACAATCAATCGAGATTTAGGGACTAAAGCCAATCTCTATGCGGCAGCGGGTATTGTTGACTATTGGGTTTTTAATGTGACAACACAGCAACTCCACGTTTTTAGAGATCCTCAAGTAGATGGTTACCAACGTCAGTTAATTCTAAAAGGGCAACAGTCTATTGATATTCTAGCTTTTCCTAATTGTACGATTACGGTGAACGAGTGTTTTAGAATACGATGAATTCGCGATTTTTAAAGTCCTGATTTCTCTATAATTTAGGCTAAGGTTCCCTTACTACAAACCCAATTAAAACCACGGCTGACTTGGCAAGCTGAAATTGATACATTAACCTTGTAGGGGGCACCATCCTTGCGCTCATAAACGTTAGGGGAGCAAAGTTAATGGCAATAAATAATTATCCATCCCCAATCAGCCAGGAAGAAATTCGTGTACGGGGTACAGTACAAGGGGTGGGATTTCGCCCAACTGTGTACCGTTTGGCAAAGGCGTGTAATTTAGTAGGAGAAGTCTGTAATGATGGTCAAGGCGTCTTAATTTACGTATCAGGAACAACAGACGCGATCGCAGATTTTGTGCAACGCTTACAGCTAGAGTCCCCACCCCTTGCCCGAATTGAATCGATTAGCCGTACTCCCTATAGAGACGATCGCGTCTTCTGTGACTTTACCATTGCCAAAAGTGTCAATAGTACCGTCCAAACTCAAATTCCCCCTGACGCAGCCACCTGTCCCCAATGTCAAGCTGAAACCCTGGATTCGCGATCGCGTTGGTACAATTACCCGTTTACTAATTGTACCCATTGTGGTCCGCGTCTTTCGATTATTCGCTCGATTCCCTATGACCGTAAGCATACCAGCATGGCTGAGTTTGGGATGTGTCCTGATTGCGCCAGGGAATATCTTGATATCGAAAATCGCCGCTTTCACGCCCAACCCATTGCTTGTCCCATTTGTGGACCAACGGTATGGTTAGAAGGGGCGAATGGTGAAAAGATTGATACATCTAACCCCATCGATACCGTTTGTACCCTATTGCAACAGGGGGAAATTGTGGCGATTAAAGGATTAGGGGGGATTCATTTAGCCTGTGACGCCACTAATGAAACCACTGTACAAAACTTGCGATCGCGTAAGCAACGTTATCATAAACCTTTTGCTTTGATGGCGCGAGATTTAGCGGTTATTGAAAAGTATTGTACTCTGAATGCTAAAGAACGGGAATTATTACAAAGTCCCGCCGCCCCTATTGTTTTAATCGATGTTATCTCTAATCGCGACAATTGTAGAGACGTTGCATGCAACGTCTCTACACCCAAAATTGCCGCTTCAGTCGCACCGGGACAAACAACTCTGGGGCTCATGTTACCTTATACTCCCCTCCATCATTTGATTTTGCAACGGCTGGATTATCCGATTATTTTAACCAGTGGTAATCTCTCCGATGAACCTCAATGTATCGATAATCAAGACGCCCGTTTAAAGTTAGGCAAAATTGCCGATTATTTTCTCCTACATAACCGTGATATTGTTAATCGGGTTGATGATTCCGTTGTGCGAGTTATATCCGGATTCGCCGGGAAATTCGCCGGGAAATTCGCCGGGAAATTCGCCGGGAAATTCGTAGGGGAATTCGTAGGGGAATTCGTAGGGGAGAAGCATTCGCGCCCCGATCTATCGGTGTCATGCCAAAGTGACAACGCGAATGCTTCGCCCAGCCCCACATCAAACGTCAAAATTCAAACCCTACGCCGCGCCCGTGGATATGCCCCTATACCGATTAGTTTACCCCCAGGATTTGAAAATTGTCCGCCGATTCTGGCGATGGGGAGTGAACTGAAAAATACGTTCTGTTTATTGCGAGATGGAAAAGCGATTTTATCTCAACATTTAGGAGACTTAGAAAATGCGGCAGCATTTAACGCTTACCAGAATACCCTAAATCTCTACCTAAACCTATTTGAACATAAACCCAGCGCGATCGCGACAGACAAACATCCCGAATACCTCTCTACCAAACTCGGACAAGAACTCGCTACCGCCAATCATCTCACCTTACATCCTATCCAACACCATCATGCCCATATTGCTGCTTGTATGGCAGAAAATAGTATTCCACTCAATACTTCCCCTGTATTGGGAATTGCTTTAGATGGATTAGGCTATGGTGAAGATGGCACACTTTGGGGTGGAGAATTCCTATACGCCGATTATCGCAAATTCCAACGATTAGGCAGATTTAAACCCATCGCCATGATTGGCGGAGAACAGGCAATTTATCAACCCTGGCGCAATACCTACGCCCACTTAATGGCAGCATTGAACTGGGAAACGTTACAACAGGAGTATGGGGATTTGGACTTAATCCAATTTCTGGATCAAAAACCCCGTCCCCTTCTGAATCAGCTAATGGAAACAGGGATTAACACACCCCTCGCCTCATCCACCGGACGATTATTTGATGCAGTGGCGGCGGCGTTGGGCATTTGTCGGGCAGAATGTAGCTATGAAGGGCAAGCCGCGATTGAAATGGAAGCCTTAGTTACCCAGGATAGCTTAAATTATGTTAAAGAATTGGCGGTGTATCCCTTCGAGATTGGCAACCTAGATAAGGGAACTCCGTTTGAACTAGAACCTCGTCCTCTCTGGCTTGCATTACTGGAAGATTTAAAGCAAAATGTGCCAAAGTCTCTCATTGCCGCAAAATTTCACCAAGGATTAGCCGATGCGATCGCGAATATGGTTCAGCAGTTAAGTCCTGATTTAATCAGCAATCACGTTATCCTCACCGGAGGTGTATTTCAAAACCGGATTTTATTGACACAAGTCAGTGAAAATTTAGAGAAGATGGGTATGAAAGTATTGACTCAAAGCATCGTTCCACCCAATGATGGAGGATTATCTCTAGGACAAGCGGTAATTGCAGCAGCACAATCATCTGTTGGGACAGATTTAGATGGATGTCAAGGTAGCTTTAACTATAAGTAAATGTGGGTTTATACCTCGGCTTACCCAGGACAAAATACACCGAACAACGAATAAAGGACAATAGGAAAATGTGTTTAGGCATTCCCGGTCAAATTACTGAAATAACCAACAGAGAACACCAATTAGCCATGGTCAATATTGGCGGCGTCCAACGTCAGGTTAATATTGCTTGCATTATTGATGAAAATCATCTCATTGACTCCTGTGTTAACGATTGGGTATTAGTCCACGTCGGCTTTGCCATGAATCGCCTTGACGAACAAGAAGCCGCCGAAACCTTACAATTACTCCAAGAACTCGCCTTAGCCGAATAAATGTAGGGGCGGGTTTTACGGATAACCTCTCACAGAAAAGATCTAACTTGACTAAACCCGCCCCGACTACGTTATAAATCATAGCAAATGTAGACAAATGACCAATGACCAATGATAATTGACAAATAACTAACCATGAAATACGTTGACGAATTTCGCGATCCCCAAAAAGCCAAAGCCCTACTGCGAGAAATCCAGACTTTAACCACTCAATTAGGCAAAACTTCAACCCAACCGCTAAAAGTAATGGAAGTCTGTGGTGGTCATACCCATTCCATCTTTAAATATGGACTCGAAGAAATCTTACCCGACACCATTGAATTAATCCATGGTCCCGGCTGTCCCGTATGTGTAATGCCCAGGGGACGCCTAGATGACGCGATCGCGATCGCAGACTATCCTAACGTAATCCTCACCACCTTTGGCGACGCCATGCGGGTTCCCGGTTCCCAGAAAAGTCTACTCCAAGCCAAAGCAGCCGGGGCGGATATTCGCATGGTATATTCTCCCCTAGATAGCCTAAAAATCGCTAAAGAAAACCCGGATAAAGAAGTCGTTTTCTTCGGAATTGGCTTTGAAACCACCGCCCCTAGTACTGCTTTAACTATCCTGCAAGCCGATACTGAAGGGATCAAAAACTTCAGTATGTTCTGCAATCATGTTCTAGTCATTCCCGCCTTACAAGCCTTATTAGATAATCCAGATTTACAACTCGATGCCTTTATTGGTCCGGGTCATGTCAGCATGGTTATTGGTACAGAACCCTATCAATTTATTGCCCAACACTACCAAAAACCAATAGTCGTTTCTGGTTTTGAACCCTTAGATATTTTGCAATCCTTGTGGATGATCTTGCAGCAACTCATTCAAGGACGCTGCGAGGTGGAAAACCAATATGATCGTATCGTCCAACCCCAAGGAAATCGCGTCGCCTTAGACGCCATGAATACCGTCTTTGAAGTACGGCAAAAATTTGAATGGCGAGGACTCGGTGATATTCCCAATTCTGGGTTTAAAATATGCCCAAAATACGCCCAATTTGATGCAGAAGTAAAATTTACCGTTCCCAATCGTCAAGTCGCTGATCACAAAGCTTGCCAATGTGGAGAAATCCTCAAAGGTGTGATGAAACCTTGGCAATGTAAAGTTTTTGGTACAGCTTGTACACCCGAAAACCCGATTGGGACTTGTATGGTATCTTCAGAAGGGGCTTGTGCTGCGTATTACAAATATGGACGCCTATCCAAAGTCGCCAAAGCCGCAGCCGGCATCAATTAACCCCCTGTAGGGGCGACCCGCTTGCATCAATTAACAACACCCGTCCATTCAATGGAATCGCGTCGCCCTTTACTCAATTGAATCGCGTCTAACGAATGACCAATAACCAAAATCCTCTCTTCCAAAAAATCGAACAAATCCGACGCCGCCCCAATAAAGTTAAAGATACCGCCATTACCCTGGCACATGGTAGTGGTGGTAAAGCCATGCGGGATTTAATTGATGATATTTTTGTCGGTAGTTTCGATAATCCCATCCTCTCTCAACTCGAAGATCAAGCCACAATCCCCCTAGCAAAACTAATTACTCAAGGAGATCGATTAGCCTTTACCACGGATTCTTATGTCGTCGATCCCCTATTCTTTCCTGGTAGTAATATCGGTGAATTAGCCATTAATGGTACCGTCAACGATTTAGCGGTTAGTGGGGCAAAACCCCTGTATCTAACCTGTAGCATGATTATGGAAGAAGGGCTACCCGTCGAAACATTACGGCAAGTTGTTCTAAGTATGAAAACAGCCGCAGATGCTGCTGGGGTGCAAGTGGTAACAGGCGATACCAAAGTTGTCCATCGCGGATCTGCCGATAAACTCTTTATCAATACAGCCGGAATTGGTGTTATTAGAGAAGGTGTTTCTATCTCCGCCCATCATATTCAACCCGGTGATGCGGTGATTATTAATGGTCAATTGGGAGATCATGGTGCGGCTATTTTAATCGCCCGTGGGGAATTGGCATTATCAACAGAAATTAAAAGCGACTGTCAACCGTTAAATGGGTTAGTGGATGCAATTCTTGCAGTTTGTCCCCAAATTCATGCGATGCGGGATGCAACTCGCGGTGGTGTTGCTACAGTGTTAAATGAATTCGCCCAAAGTTCGGAAGTTGGGATTCGTTTGGATGAGGCGTCGATTCCGATTCGGGAAGAGGTAAGGGGGGTTTGTGAAATTTTGGGATTAGATCCGTTATATCTAGCCAATGAAGGGAAACTGGTAGTTATTGTACCGCGATCGCACGCCGAATCTGTAGTATCTGCAATGAAGTCTCACCCAGCCGGAGAGGATTCCTGTATTGTGGGTGAAGTGATTGACTCACCTACCGGAGTTGTATTACTGCAAACCGCTTTTGGTGCGGAACGTATCGTTGATATGCTAGTGGGTGATCAATTACCTAGAATTTGTTAACGACTGTATTGTACAGATGGTAGAGACGTAGCATGCTACGTCTCTACAAAGTCAGAAACAAAAAATAAACGGATAGGTAGCAACGATTCCCTATTTGGCTCATTGCTATTTTCTGTTCTATTTCCATGTTGCATAAACACAGTATTCAAACAGTTCTTTCTTACTGTTTCGCTTGCGAATAACTTGACTGCCAATGTTGGTATATCCTAGTTGCTTTAAGGATTCTTTCAAAAGTTTTTCCGTATTAACCGGAATCCCATAGAAAGAAGAATTACCGACAATGTATGAAAGCACTGCATTATCCTGTAAGTTGTGACGCAAATTCTCAAAATGTAAGTGTATATCATAGAAATATTTCTCGACATATTTTGCCATAAGCCGAGCATTCTTATTTTCGGATTCTCGTATTTGGGAAACAATCCTGTTCAGCGAACCTGACAATTCTATTCCAGTAGAGTCCCAATTCTGTAATCTACTTGTCGCCACACCCCACGTTCCTCCAATAGCTTGCCAGTCTATCTCACCTGCTTCTTTGGCAGTATCTAGAAACTTTGTCCAATACATATAGGGACGAAGTTCACGGATATAACTCATCCGATTAGGGTAAGGTGGTGAGGTCACGACATGAGAATATTTCATATCATTGATGGATATAGAGTACCGTGAATCAGAATAGAATACCGTTGCCTTACCTGCTAACGGGCAACTTATACTATTAACTATCGCCTCAATAATCAGTTGGTAAAGCTGTTCAATCTGTTCAATTTCATACCGACTCACTTGCTCATGAAACGACATAGACACATGATTAAATGCGGCGGAAGAGGTTTCAATAACCAAACGACAAAAAGCTACCCATGCCAACGAAGAAACATCACCCTCTTTCGGTTCACCAAATTCGTTCACTAAAGCTTGCCGAAGCGCTGCCAGAATTTTTAAGGTATGTGTACTCCACCAGCGAGTAATGTTATAAATTTCAGGAGTCCAGCACTCTTGGTTGATTAAAAATTTGCATTGATGAATCGTTGTTTTAATCCTCTGATTAAAGTCATCCAGTTCAGAGAAAGAATAATTCCGGCATTTTGCATTACCCAGCCATATCAGAAATCTATTGATATCTAAACAATGAGCTTGTAATCCTTGTTCAGCCGCCACTAAACCAGTTGTAGCTGTTCCAGAGAAAGGGTCAAGGATGAATGATTCACTGGGAATCTTGTTAATCATCTCTGTCACTAATTTTACTGAGTAGGCTGGGGTTAATCGTAACCATCCATGCCTTGCCAATTTTTGATTGTATTTAAAGGTGTAATCTGACCGTTGATTAACCTGAATATCCATTATTCAGCACTCAGCAATGTTTCCAGAACCTCATGGATCTCATGCTTAATCTCATCCGATTTCCTCTGAAAAAAATCTGCCAGGTTATACCCTAGCACTTGTTCACAAAAGGCATATAGAGAGATTTGTGGATCACCATTCATTGTGCCAATCAGAATTCCGCAACGGTTGTTCCGATATCTCAATACAATATCTGAATCTATCTGTGCTGAAAAGATGGCAAATACCGGAAGATAATCATTTGCCCAAGCTACTGTAGCATTGTCTATGTCAGCATTCTGACGCTTGCTATCTTTGCTCTTATATCCCTGTCTCACCTCAAATACAATACCATTGGAGGGTTGAGTCACTTCACTTAAGCCATTGCAATAATCGGTTATCCACTGATTAACCTTGTTCAACACGGACTGATTCCTGATCTCTGAAAGTTTTAGCCGACCATCAAGGGAAAGGGTTTTGCTTTTTCCAGAGGATGTTTGGGTTGTGTAAGACCATCTGGCAAAGCTAGGGTCAATGTAACGGGTTGTATCTACAATAATCTGGCGAAACAAACGCTCGCAGCCAATACCAACCTGACGATAAATAGAAGTCATGCCACCAGCCGCACGATGGGCAGCGTACATGAGATCACTATCTAAACCCACCCAAGAATAAAACAAATCAGCACCGTAAAGGACTTTAAATTCCTGAAGTAAAAACCCTTTATTTAAGTTTCCCTGACCAAACTTCGGGCGATAGTCTTTGCATTTTCTAATCGGTTGGAGAAAGGTTTCTAGGTACTTCTGTTCATCTGGCACATTATTGGTCATTTATCAGTTGATATCATATCCTTCTCGTCAGTCATCATTTCCTTTTATCTTGCAACCTTATTTCTTCCCTTCTGCCTTGGAGTCTTCTGCCCTCTGCCTTCAATTAATGTGATTTTCGGGGTACGATATATCGTACCCCGACCAACTTAGGGATCGACCCAACGATCATCCGCTTTAATTAAATTAATCAACTCCTCAACCCCCTTATCTTCCGGCACCTTCTTAATCTCCTCCCGTCCCCGATACAGGGAAATATAACCGGGTTGTTTACCCACATAGCCATAATCCGCATCTGCCATTTCCCCTGGACCATTGACAATACAACCCATCACAGCAATATCTAAACCCGTCAGGTGTTTCGTCGCTTCCCGAACTTCGTGCAGTACGTCTTCTAAATTAAACAACGTGCGACCGCAGGAAGGACAGGCGACATATTCCACCATCGTCTTCCGCAGTCCCAAAGCCTGAAGAATGCTATAGCAAACCGGAATTTCTTTTTCTGGCGCTTCCGTCAGAGACACGCGAATGGTATCCCCAATTCCTTCGGCTAACAGCGTACCAATACCCGCTGTAGACTTAATCCGTCCATATTCCCCATCGCCGGCTTCTGTGACACCCAGATGTAAGGGGTAATCCATCCCCAACTCATCCATGCGCCGTACCATTAACCGATACGCCGCCAGCATCACCGGCACACGGGAAGCTTTCAGGGAAATCACTAGATTGCGGAAGTCGAGGGATTCACAAATTTGGATAAATTCCAGCGCAGATTCCACCATCCCTTCTGGGGTATCGCCGTAGGTAAATAGCATCCGTTCCGCCAGGGAACCGTGATTCACGCCGATTCGCATGGCTTTCCCTTGATCTCGTAGGGAGACGACAAGGGGTTCTAAGGTTTCCTTAATCTTTGCGCCAATTTGTTCAAATTCAGCTTGAGTATACTCTGTGCGATCGCTCTTTGGTTTCTCGAACACATATAACCCTGGATTGATCCGCACTTTATCCACATGCTTGGCGACTTCTAGGGCAATTTTCATCCCGTTGTGGTGAACATCAGCCACCAAGGGAACCTCTTGGTACGTCTGAATCAGTTTCTCCTTGATTTGGGCGAGGGCTTTGGCGTGCGCCATACTGGGAACCGTGACTCGCACTATCTCACAGCCAATTTCATGGAGGCGGCGAATCCCAGCCACTGAACCCTCAAGATCTAACGTATCTTCATTAATCATCGACTGCACCACCACCGGATGTCCGCCACCAATCGTGACATTCCCGACTCGCACTGGGCGGGTTTGGCGACGGTGGATAACGGTATCTAATGCTGGGGGTTTGGGGGCAGTTTGAGGGGTTGGAAGTGTTTGCATAACCTATCGGGATAATTTCTGTAGTCAGACTATCTTTATTTTCTCTATTCTCTCAGAGTGCCACAGTTGGGGCGATTTTGGGTTAAGGCAACAGAAAGTGCGATCGCACCTACCCTTGTTGGTTATACCATCTCTGTTTAGTTATGCAACGAATAATAAAAATACGGATCTGTTATGCCAAGCCTGACGTAACAGTTTTTAATCGGGTGTAGTACAGTAACCATGAAAGTGATATTCTACTCTTGGAAAGGGTGTATCACATCGCATTGAGTCTGAAACCCCTGTAATGGTCTGACTTTTCACTCTAGGTTGTCTGTGTAGTATATAGTCATTGATAGAGTTGCATAACTCATCGGTTATGTATTCGTGCGCCTTTCAACTTTTTTATTTTTGGTATAAATCAACGTAATACCAAGGGTTTCAGATGCTAATTTGGTAAGCCCTTGGGCGCTCCTGGGCGCGATCGCGGTGCTAGATGATAGCTT